>NZ_JAVDUV010000003.1 GCF_031456545.1 Agromyces sp. 3263 | reverse complement strand
CGGGTGCGTCCGTTTCTTGAGAACTCAACAGCGTGCACTATGTTCAATGCCAATTTATTGAACCCCAGCTCTGCCCTTTGGGGTGGGGTATGGATTCCTTTGATTGATGGACAATTTGATTTTTATAGTCAGTTGTTTCTCTGTCAGTGATTGAAGCTCTCAATGCCTCTTCGGGGGTGTTGGAACCAGTTTTTTTGGAGAGTTTGATCCTGGCTCAGGACGAACGCTGGCGGCGTGCTTAACACATGCAAGTCGAACGATGAACTCCAGCTTGCTGGGGGGATTAGTGGCGAACGGGTGAGTAACACGTGAGTAACCTGCCCTGGACTCTGGGATAACCCCGAGAAATCGGAGCTAATACCGGATAGGACCCTGTACCGCATGGTGTGGGGTGGAAAGTTTTTTCGGTCTGGGATGGACTCGCGGCCTATCAGCTTGTTGGTGAGGTAATGGCTCACCAAGGCGTCGACGGGTAGCCGGCCTGAGAGGGTGACCGGCCACACTGGGACTGAGACACGGCCCAGACTCCTACGGGAGGCAGCAGTGGGGAATATTGCACAATGGGCGCAAGCCTGATGCAGCAACGCCGCGTGCGGGATGACGGCCTTCGGGTTGTAAACCGCTTTTAGTAAGGAAGAAGGGGAGCTTGCTCCTTGACGGTACTTGCAGAAAAAGGACCGGCTAACTACGTGCCAGCAGCCGCGGTAATACGTAGGGTCCGAGCGTTGTCCGGAATTATTGGGCGTAAAGAGCTCGTAGGCGGTTTGTCGCGTCTGCTGTGAAATCCCGAGGCTCAACCTCGGGCCTGCAGTGGGTACGGGCAGACTGGAGTGCGGTAGGGGAGAATGGAATTCCTGGTGTAGCGGTGGAATGCGCAGATATCAGGAGGAACACCGATGGCGAAGGCAGTTCTCTGGGCCGTAACTGACGCTGAGGAGCGAAAGCGTGGGGAGCGAACAGGATTAGATACCCTGGTAGTCCACGCCGTAAACGTTGGGCGCTAGATGTGGGGACCTTTCCACGGTTTCCGTGTCGTAGCTAACGCATTAAGCGCCCCGCCTGGGGAGTACGGCCGCAAGGCTAAAACTCAAAGGAATTGACGGGGGCCCGCACAAGCGGCGGAGCATGCGGATTAATTCGATGCAACGCGAAGAACCTTACCAAGGCTTGACATAACCGAGAACGCCGCAGAAATGTGGAACTCTTTGGACACTCGGTTACAGGTGGTGCATGGTTGTCGTCAGCTCGTGTCGTGAGATGTTGGGTTAAGTCCCGCAACGAGCGCAACCCTCGTCGCATGTTGCCAGCACGTAATGGTGGGAACTCATGTGAGACTGCCGGGGTCAACTCGGAGGAAGGTGGGGATGACGTCAAATCATCATGCCCCTTATGTCTTGGGCTTCACGCATGCTACAATGGCCGGTACAAAGGGCTGCGATGTCGTAAGGCGGAGCGAATCCCAAAAAGCCGGTCTCAGTTCGGATTGAGGTCTGCAACTCGACCTCATGAAGTCGGAGTCGCTAGTAATCGCAGATCAGCAACGCTGCGGTGAATACGTTCCCGGGCCTTGTACACACCGCCCGTCAAGTCATGAAAGTCGGTAACACCCGAAGCCGGTGGCCTAACCCTTGTGGAGGGAGCCGTCGAAGGTGGGATCGGTGATTAGGACTAAGTCGTAACAAGGTAGCCGTACCGGAAGGTGCGGCTGGATCACCTCCTTTCTAAGGAGCATCTGGAGACTTCGGTCTTCCAGGCATGTCAGATCAGGACCGAATGTGTTCTGCTGGCAGCTCATGGGTGGAACATTGACATAGGTGCTCGTCTGAATGGTTCAGACCTAGTACGCCTCTTCGGGGGTTGGAACGGTGGGGGCCGGCCGGTCGGGCACGTGCACGCTGTTGGGTCCTGAGGGACCGGACGATCCTGCCTTCGGGTGGGGTGATGGTTTCTTCAGACCTTCACCGAGATCAGCTTTGCTGGTGGGTGTGGGGGTTCTGGCCGTCTGTTGAGAACTACATAGTGGACGCGAGCATCTTAGATTGACCCTTCGGGGTCAGTCACAAAAGGTGAGTCGCCAATTCGGGTGCCTTTCGGGGTGCTTGGTTTGGCGTATTCACTGGTCAATTTCGCAGCACCTTCGGGTGTTGCACGAATTCGATCGAACTCATGTGATTTCAAGTTTCTAAGAGCAAACGGTGGATGCCTTGGCATCTGGAGCCGAAGAAGGACGTCGTAATCTGCGATAAGCCTCGGGGAGCTGATAAACGAGCTTTGATCCGAGGATTTCCGAATGGGGAAACCCCGCCAGGCCCTTTGGGTGACCTGGTGACTCCCGCCTGAATATATAGGGCGGGTAGAGGGAACGTGGGGAAGTGAAACATCTCAGTACCCACAGGAAGAGAAAACAACCGTGATTCCGTAAGTAGTGGCGAGCGAACGCGGAAGAGGCTAAACCGAGCCATGTGTGATACCCGGCAGGGGTTGCATGGTCGGGGTTGTGGGACCTCTCGGACTGTACTGCCGTGCAGTCACGGTGACGCGTCAGGTATAGACGAACCGGATTGAAAGCCGGACCGGAGTGGGTGTGAGTCCCGTAGTCGAAATGCCTGGCCGGCCGGAGAGGGATCCCAAGTAGCGCGGGGCCCGAGAAATCCCGCGTGAATCTGTCAGGACCACCTGATAAGCCTAAATACTCCCAGATGACCGATAGCGGACAAGTACCGTGAGGGAAAGGTGAAAAGTACCCCGGGAGGGGAGTGAAATAGTACCTGAAACCGTTTGCTTACAAACCGTTGGAGCCTCCTTGTAGGGGTGACAGCGTGCCTTTTGAAGAATGAGCCTGCGAGTTAGTGATCTGTGGCGAGGTTAACCCGTGAGGGGCAGCCGTAGCGAAAGCGAGTCTGAATAGGGCGATTCAGTCGCAGGTCCTAGACCCGAAGCGAAGTGATCTATCCATGGCCAGGTTGAAGCGACGGTAAGACGTCGTGGAGGACCGAACCCACTTCAGTTGAAAATGGAGGGGATGAGCTGTGGATAGGGGTGAAAGGCCAATCAAACTTCGTGATAGCTGGTTCTCTCCGAAATGCATTTAGGTGCAGCGTTGCGTGTTTCTTGCCGGAGGTAGAGCTACTGGATGGCCGATGGGCCCTAAAAGGTTACTGACGTCAGCCAAACTCCGAATGCCGGTAAGTGAGAGCGCAGCAGTGAGACGGTGGGGGATAAGCTTCATCGTCGAGAGGGAAACAACCCAGACCACCAACTAAGGTCCCTAAGCGCGTGCTAAGTGGGAAAGGATGTGGAGTTGCACAGACAACCAGGAGGTTGGCTTAGAAGCAGCCACCCTTGAAAGAGTGCGTAATAGCTCACTGGTCAAGTGATTCCGCGCCGACAATGTAACGGGGCTCAAGCACGCCACCGAAGTTGTGGCATTGACATTTGTGGTAGGCCTTCGTGGTCCAGCCGTGTTGATGGGTAGGAGAGCGTCGTGTGGCGAGTGAAGCGGCGGTGGAAACCAGCCGTGGACGCTACACGAGTGAGAATGCAGGCATGAGTAGCGAAAGACGGGTGAGAAACCCGTCCTCCGGAAGACCAAGGGTTCCAGGGTCAAGCTAATCTGCCCTGGGTAAGTCGGGACCTAAGGCGAGGCCGACAGGCGTAGTCGATGGACAACGGGTTGATATTCCCGTACCGGCGAAGAACCGCCCACACGAGATCAGAAGTGCTAAGCATCCCAATCCGTGCACGATCCCTTCGGGGTGACGCGCGAGGCGGCATGCGACCCCGTCTGGTGGAGTGAGCGTATTAACAGGTGTGACGCAGGAAGGTAGCCCAACCCGGGCGATGGTAGACCCGGGGCAAGCGTGTAGGCCGAGCGATAGGCAAATCCGTCGCTCACGATGGCTGAGACGCGATGCGGATAAAAAGTGGGTGATCCTATGCTGCCGAGAAAAGCATCGACGCGAGGTTCCAGCCGCCCGTACCCCAAACCGACTCAGGTGGTCAGGTAGAGAATACCAAGGAGATCGAGAGAATCGTGGTTAAGGAACTCGGCAAAATGCCCCCGTAACTTCGGGAGAAGGGGGGCCTAAGGCGTGAACCAGCTTGCCTGGGGAAGCGCTGCAGGGCCGCAGAGACCAGTGGGAAGCGACTGTTTACTAAAAACACAGGTCCGTGCTAAGTCGCAAGACGATGTATACGGACTGACGCCTGCCCGGTGCTGGAAGGTTAAGAGGACCGGTTAGCCGCAAGGCGAAGCTGAGAATTTAAGCCCCAGTAAACGGCGGTGGTAACTATAACCATCCTAAGGTAGCGAAATTCCTTGTCGGGTAAGTTCCGACCTGCACGAATGGCGTAACGACTTCCCAGCTGTCTCAACCGCGAACTCGGCGAAATTGCATTACGAGTAAAGATGCTCGTTACGCGCAGCAGGACGGAAAGACCCCGTGACCTTTACTACAGCTTGGTATTGGTGTTCGGTGTGGCTTGTGTAGGATAGGTGGGAGACTTTGAAGCGGGCACGCCAGTGTTCGTGGAGTCATTGTTGAAATACCACTCTGGTCACTCTGGATATCTAACTTCGAACCGTGATCCGGTTCAGGGACAGTGCCTGGTGGGTAGTTTAACTGGGGCGGTTGCCTCCCAAAAAGTAACGGAGGCGCCCAAAGGTTCCCTCAACCTGGTTGGCAATCAGGTGGCGAGTGTAAGTGCACAAGGGAGCTTGACTGTGAGACTGACAGGTCGAGCAGGGACGAAAGTCGGGACTAGTGATCCGGCAGTGGCTTGTGGAAGCGCTGTCGCTCAACGGATAAAAGGTACCTCGGGGATAACAGGCTGATCTTGCCCAAGAGTCCATATCGACGGCATGGTTTGGCACCTCGATGTCGGCTCGTCGCATCCTGGGGCTGGAGTAGGTCCCAAGGGTTGGGCTGTTCGCCCATTAAAGCGGTACGCGAGCTGGGTTTAGAACGTCGTGAGACAGTTCGGTCCCTATCCGCTGCGCGCGTAGGAAATTTGAGAGGATCTGACCCTAGTACGAGAGGACCGGGTTGGACGAACCTCTGGTGTGCCAGTTGTTCCGCCAGGAGCACCGCTGGTTAGCTACGTTCGGGATGGATAACCGCTGAAAGCATCTAAGCGGGAAGCCGGCCTCGAGATGAGATTTCCATCCCTTCGGGGGAGAGGCTCCCAGCCAGACGACTGGGTTGATAGGCCGGATGTGGAAGACAGGACTAACGACTGTCGGAGCTGACCGGTACTAATAAGCCGATAACTTGACAATCACTACACTCACACACGTTTGAAGATCATTCATCGAAAGGCCGTGTGAGTGGCCCTCTAGATTGCTCGCGTCCACTCTGTGGTTCCCAACAGACGGAAACACACACAACACAACACAGATTTCACCCCACCACACGTGGGGTGCCGTAACCACACACCCAACCCACCACCGGTGGGGCAACGTGGGTGTGGCACGAGTTTCGGCGGCCATAGCGCGAGGGAAACGCCCGGACACATTCCGAACCCGGAAGCTAAGACTCGCAGCGCCGATGGTACTGCAGGGGCGACCCTGTGGGAGAGTAGGACACCGCCGGACATTCATT